>NZ_FNVC01000041.1:0-12644 GCF_900108215.1 Billgrantia desiderata
CGCCGGTAGCACTGTGGCAGACCATCAGACCTCCCAGGGTAAGACGCGCGACCTTCCTCCCATACACCCGCCGCATCTACTGCCGCCCCTTCCGGATAGCTATTGGGCTTCGAGTTTCTTGGCCCTCTCGCCCAGGTGGCGACAGCCTCGTATGCGATTTCTGTTCGTCGGGCCGGGAGTTTGCCTCCAACTTCCTTCAGATTCCGTCTCGCGACGGACACCCTTGCTGTTCGGCTAACGGTTCCCGCTATCAGGGTCCGTAGGGGACTTTCACCCCCAAGTCATTCCGAGGCACCACCCTCGGAAACAGCGCCCGTCGGGCGCTGCGCGCCATGCCTGGCGCACCAAAAAAACGCCCGATGCGAGAGCATCGGGCGTCATGGGGCGGTGGCCGGGGCTTCAGCGTCGGGCGTCGCTGTCGAGCGCTTCCTTTTCCTGGTCGCCGTACGCCACGTCATCCTCACCGTGATAGAAGACGATATGCGGCTCGTCCGGCGGCGGTGGGCCGACCAGGGGTTCGGCCACTTCCACCTCAGGCACCACGTTGGAGAGGTCCTCCACATGCTCATGCCCGATGGCCCCCTGCACCAACTCTTCGGTGACGGTGAGCTCGGCACCCACCGGCGACATGGGCGTATTGGGCGAGAACGGCGCCACCGGTACCGGCGCCGGGCGCACGCTGCGGCGCCAGGTGAAGAAGGCCACCAGGAACAGCCCCAGAGCGCCGAAGGCCCAGAACAGCCCGGCATCGCCCACCCAGGCCATGGCCGGTGAAATCAGGGGCGGGCTGACCGTCGAGCCGATGGCGTTGATCAGCAGCAGGCCCTGGCTCATGCGCACCAGCGCCCCGGCCGGTGCGCGGTCGGCGGCATGGCTCACCGCCACGGGATAAAGGGCGAAGACACCGCCACCCAGCAGGAACAGCAGCGCCGCCAGCACCCAGGTGTGGAGCGGCAATAACAGCATGCCGACCGAGATCAGGGCACAGAAGGCCCCGATCATGATCAGCACGATCTGCCGGTCATGACGATCGGACCAGCGCCCGATGGGATATTGCAGTAGCATGGCGCCGAGGATGACCACCGCCATCATCTGGCCGACCTGGGCCACCGTCAGGCCGATGCGCTGCAGGTAGAGCGGCAGCAGCGTGTAGACGGCGGCTACCGCCAGGCCCGAGCCGAAGCTGCCCATCACCCCGGTGGGGGTCATGACGATCAGTCGCATCGGCGAGAGAGGCTCGGCGTGCTCGATCAGCGGCGAAACCCGCGGAATCATCGCCATGGGCAGCACCGACAGCGAGGCCAGCATGCCGATGACCATGAACGGCGCGGCCTCGCCCATGGCATCGGTCACGCCGAGCAGCAGCTGACCGAGCACACCGGCCGCGTACAGCGAGATCATGTAGAGGGCGAGCAGCCTGCCGCGCACCTTCTGATCGCCCGAGGTGAGCAGCCAGCTCTCGATGACCAGATAGACCCCCACGGTGGCCCAGCCGCCGATCAGGCGCAGGCCGAACCAGGCCCAGGGGTCGAAGATCAATGCCTGCAGCAGCACCGTGACCGCCACCAGCGAGGCAAAGCTGCCGTAGGCGCGAATATGGCCGATGCGCAACAGCAGCCGGTCGTTGAACATCGCCCCCAGCGCCAGGCCGATGAAGTAGGCCGAGGAGACCCAGCCGATCACGACCGGCGATTCGCCGGCAGCGTCGAGCCGCAGCGTGATCAGCGTGGCCAGGAAGCCGTTACCGATACCCAGGATGAAGAGACCCAGCAGGGGAGCCAGGGCCATGGCCAGCAGTTGCCGCGACATCAGCGCGCCTCTCGACAGAACCGAAGAATGTAAAGGGAGAAAGATGGCAGAAAACGCCGTGGAACGCTGCCCATCGCCCTGGCGTTTGGCATTCGAACGGCCAACGCTTGGGTGGGGCGGCGCGAATCATACGCCTGACAGCGCCGGTGTCAAACGCTTAATCCCATCCCCACCTCTCGGCCAGAACAATTCACCATTCCAGATCGGAAAAACAGCAAGACAGGCCAGGAGAGCCCGAATTACTTCTTCTGCAGCAGGGCCACGTCGGCGCCGGGAAACTCGACGCTCATGCCCAGCTGCGCGGCCAGCCACTCGAAGCTCGCCTCGCTGAAGAAGCACACGTGCGTGGGGTCGAGAATGTAGTGCCAGCGAGCGAACGCCTCCTCGCCGGTTACCCGCTTGGTCATCAGCCCCAGCCAGCCGCCCGAGGGCAGCAGCGCCGCCAGCCGCGCGAGCTCACGCCCGGGGGCGAACAGATGCTCCACCACCTCGGTGGCGGTGATGAAGTCGTAGCGGCGCTCGAGCACGCTGGCGTCCGGCGCATAGAACGGGTCGTAGATCGCCATCGGGTGGCCCGCCTCCTCGAACATCAGCGACAGCGTCGGACCGGGGCCGGCGCCGAAATCGAGGCCGCTGGCTCCCGGCGCCAGCCGGTGCTGCAGCGGCTCGAACAGGCGCGACAGGAAACGCCGATAGCCGGGGTCGTCGGGGCGGTTCTGGTGCTGGTCGTAGACCGCCCGCTCCTGCTCGGGCGACAGACGCTGCTCAGGCGGCACGAAGACCAGCCGGCAATTGTCGCAGCGGTAGTAGTCGCGTCGTGCATCGCGATGAAAATGGCGCGAATGCGGGCAAGCGCATAGCGGGCAGGTCGGCATCGTCGTATCCTTCATGGCCTGACGAAAAAACACTTCACAACGAGGAGGCCGGCAATGCTGTCAGGTCTGGACCACCTGGTCATCACCGTGACCGACATCTCCCGCGCCGTGGATTTCTATTCTCGCGTACTCGGGCTCGAGGTGCGCTATCGCGATCGTGAGCGAGTCGATCTGCTGCTCGGCGACATCGCCCTGCGCCTGCACTGGACGGCGACCGACATCGAGCCGCGTGCCGCCACACCCACCCCGGGCAGCCTGGATCTGTGCCTGCGCAGCCTGCTGCCGTTGGACGAGGTCCAGCGCCACCTCGAGGCGCTGGACGTGGAGGTCGAGCTCGGCCCGGTCTCACGCCAGGGCGCCACCGGCCCCATCGAATCGATCTATCTGCGCGACCCCGACGGTAACCTGCTCGAACTCAGCCGGCCACTGAAAGAAACGCTGGAATAGTGGCCCCGCTGGCAATGACGCGCGTGACCGGTATCATTGGGGCAAACCGTGTTTGACTGGATGGCCCATGAACGACAGCCCCGATAGCCGCAGCGTCATCGAACCGAACGGCACTCCCGACATCACCCTACCTATCGTCGTCTATGCCCTGCTCCTGGCCGGCGTGGTCAGCGGTGGGCTGACGGCCATCGTCGGCGTGGTCATCGCCTATGTCTATCGCGGCCAGGGTCCCCATTGGTTCGACGAGCATTACCGCTACCAGATCCGTACCTTCTGGCTCTCCGTGCTCTACTTTGCCATCTCCGGCGTGCTCACCCTGGTGATGATCGGCTTCGTGACCTGGCTGCTGGCCGTGGTATGGCTGGTGGTGCGCTGCGTGAAGGGCATCAAGCGCCTGCAGGAGCATCGCGAGCCCGACAACGTGGATGCCTGGCTGATCTGAACCATGAGCGAGTCGCAGCCCCCCTCCGCCACCCTGCAAGGCCGCGCCATCGCCGCCCTGTGGCGCTCCCTGGCCGGGCGTCGCCCCGCCATGCTGTGGCGCCTGGCACGTGTTTCCGGCCCGCTGGTGCATCGCTTCAGCCGCCGCGAGCGCGAGGTCACCGAGATCAATCTCGCCGAGGTCTACCCCGAACAGGATGCCGCCACGCGCCGCCGGCTGGCCCGGGAGAGCCTGACCCACTCCACCGCCACCATGCTCGAGCTGGGCTTCGCCTGGATGGGCGAGCCGCAGCGGGTAGAGGACTCGATTCTCGAGATCCACGGCCGCGAACTGCTCGACGAAGCCCGCGCCGAGGGGCGCGGCGTGATCGTGCTGGCACCGCACTTCGGCAACTGGGAGGTGCTCAACTTCTGGCTCTCCAGCCACTTTCCCTTCACCGCCATGTACGAGCCGCCCAAGATCGCCGAACTCGATCCGGTGATCCGGCAAGGGCGCGAGCGCATGGGCGCAAGCCTGGTGCCGACCAACCCGCGCGGCGTCGCCGCCCTGCTCAAGGCGCTCAAGCGCAGTGAAGCGGTGGGCATCCTGCCCGACCAGGAGCCCAACTGGGGCAGCGGCGTGTTCGCGCCCTTCTACCATCGCCTGGCCTACACCGCGACCCTTCTGCCCAAGCTGGTGGCACGCACCGACGCAAGGGTCGTCACCGGCGTGGCCCGGCGCATTCCCGGGCGCGGCTTCGCCATCCACTTCCTCGCCGCCGACGAGCGCGTCTACGCCACCGACGAGGAGCAGTCGGCCACCGGCGTCAACGCCTGCGTGGAAGACGCCATCGCCCTGGACCCGGCCCAGTACCAGTGGGAGTACAAGCGCTACCGCAAGGTGATCGAGGAACAACAGGGCGTGCCGAACCACCGGGAGTTTCGGCTCTACTGAACGCCGCCGCCGTTCATACGCAGGGGGGTGAATGCCTCAAGGACGAGTACGCCATCCATGATCCTGCCCAGGCCGCTCAAGGCGCTGACTTGGCTCGTGCTGTTTCTGGTACTGCTCTACGCGCTCTATCTCGCCACCGCAAATGCCCTGCTCGCCAGCGCCTGGGGCCGCGATCAGCTCGAGCGTTCGCCGCGTCTCTCGCTCGAGTGGGAGCGTGCCTGGACGCTCTTCCCCGGCCACCTCGAGGTCACCCAGTTGCACCTGGCCGGCCGCACCGCCGAGCGGCGCTTCACGCTGGCGGCCGAACGCGCCAGCCTGCGTTTCGCCCTCACTCCCCTGCTCGACCGTGAAGTCAGCATCCATACCCTGGAAGCCGAGGGCATCCGCCAGGCCGGCCTCGACGCCTACCGCTTGCAGGGCAGCGGCAACCTGGAGCTGGCCGGCATTCATTGGCGCGCCGGCGAGATCGGCGCCGAGCGCGTTTCGCTGCAGCTGGACGAGGGCACGGTGTTGCATGACGACACCGCACTGGTGGAAGGCGTAACGCTTGACGCCGACCTGCGCCTGGCACCGCTGAGGCTGGCCGAGCACCCCGGCGGCGAGGCGACACGCTTCGTCTCCGGCACCCTCACGCTGGCCGGACGCAGCGACGCCTACGACGTCTTCAATCCCTACCTTGCGGCGCTGGGCTGGCTCGAGATCGACGGACGCGGCGATCTCACCGGCGACATCGCCATCGAGCGCGGCGAGGTGCTGCCGGGCAGCCGTCTGCGTCTGGACTCCCCTCGCCTGAGCGTGCGGCTCGACGAGCGCCACTGGCTGGAAGCAGGAGCGCTCTACCGCATCGACGGCTCCGGCGCCGTCGAGGTCGAGGTGGCACAGAGCGCACGCCTGGCGCTTGAACTCGACGACATCGAGATGGGCGAGGCGACTCCGCAGCCCTCGCCCGCGGCCTCGGCTCGCCCCCTGCTCGGTGGTGAAGGGTTCCGGCTGGTGCTGGAGACCCCCGCGCTGCGCCTGTATGCTCCGCCGGACGAGCTGCAGCGTGCCGATCTGCACTGGCGCAACGCCGAGGCATTCGACATCGCCGCCCTCCAGCGTTACCTGCCGCCTCCGGTACCGCTGACGCTGGAAGGGGGCACGGCCAGGTTGCAAGGCGGACTCAGCTACGACGCCGAGCGCCTCACCGGCGGTTTCGATCTCAATGGCGAGGCCATCTCGGTGCGCCTCGGGGAGCAGCCGCTGAGCGGCCGACTGGGCCTGCACCTGCCTATCGTCGCACTCGACGTCGAAGGTGGCGCAGTGGACGTTTCCGGCACGCAATTCGAGCTCGAGGCGGCCGCCCCAGGCGAGGCGCAGCCACTGGTCACCGCCCTCGAACTGCCCGTCGCCCGCTTTCACTCGCCGCTGGCCTGGCGCGCATGGGATGACGACGCCCTGCGCGATGGCGAAACGCCATGGCAAGCGGAGCTGGAACTGTCCGGCCACGTCGCCAATCTCGGTGTGCTCGACCCCTTTCTCAGCGGCCTGTTCGATGGGCGCGGCCTCGCCCTGGAGGGTGGCGGCCGGCTCGATGGTGCGCTCCAGGTGCGCAATGGGCAGCCACTGCCGGGCAGCCGGCTCGACGTTTACTCCGAAGCGTTGGGCGCACGCCTGCTCGGCTTTCACGCCCGCGGCGACGGCCGCGCGCATTTCGTGCTCGGCCCCGGCGAGCCCCACCCCGAGGCCAGCCTCGAACTCGTCTTCGGCGAGGTGGACCTCACCCGACTCAGTGACGGTCGCCGGCTGTTCCAGGCCGAACGCCTCGCGCTTGCCGCCAGCGCCGCGGCGAGCCCTCGGACGGCGCGCCCCACCACCGCCGAGATCGCCTGGCGCGGCGCGCGCATTCCCGACGTCAGCGTGCTCGGCGCCTACCTGCCCCAGGCGGCACCGCTACGCTTGCACGCCGGCCGGGCCGCCAGCGATGGGGAGCTCGTGATTACCGGGGAGCGTGCCCAGGGACGGGCTACCCTGACGGGGGATGCCATTCGTGGCCGCCTGCTGCAGGAAGCGTTCGACGGCGAGCTGGACGTGAGCCTCGTGCTGCGCGACCTTCACCCCGCCCGCCAGCACCTCGATCTCTCCGGCAGCCGCCTGATCCTGAACGCCGCAACGAATGGCGGCGAGCCCCTGCGTACCCAGTTGGCGGTTCGCCAGGCGAGGCTCCAGGGCGGCTTCGACTGGCCAGCCAGCGAAGCGCCGCGGCGGCCGCTTTCCGGCACGCTGCGGCTGGACGGCCTGCTCGACCGGCTCGGCTTTCTCAACGCCTTTCTGCCCGACGAGCACGGCCTGGCGATTCAGGGCGGCGGGCGCCTGAGCGCCGACCTGCGCTTCGCCGACGGCGAAGCCATGGCCGGCAGCCAACTGCGCGTTCACTCCGAGCGGCTCGGTGCCCGCTTCCTGCACTACGAGGCCTTCGGCGACGGCTCGCTGATCGTCACGGTCGGCGACCCCGGCGCCGAGCTCAGCCTGTCGCTGCCCCGCTTCGGCCTGCGCCGCCAGGCCGACGGTGGCGCGCTGATCGAAGGCCGGCTGCTGGACCTGCACAGCCGGGCACGCCACTTCGATCTGCCCGAAGGGCTGCGCGAACTGAGTACGCGCATCGATCTGCCTCACCTGGTGGCGCCGGATCTGGCCGCGCTCAACGACTACCTGCCCCAGGGCGGCGCCATCGAGCTGCTGGGCGGCCAGGCACGCCTCGCCACCCATCTGCAGCTCGAAGGCACGCGTGCCCGCGGCCGGCTGGCGCTGCACGCGCCGGATGCCCGGCTCGCTCTGCACGAGCAGACCCTCGAGGGCGCTCTGCACCTGGAGACCCGGCTCGCCGACGGCGACCTGGAAACCCTCGACTTCGACGTCTCCGGCTCGCGGCTCAGTCTCGACGGCGTGCGCCTGGCCGACGCCGGCGGCAGCCTCAGCCACGGCTGGTGGGCGCGGCTCGAGCTGCCCGAGGGACGCATGCGCTGGGAGCGGCCACTCGAACTCGACGCCCGGCTCGAACTGGCCATGCGCGACAGCGGCCTGCTGGTGAACCTGCTCGTCGATGCCGCCCGCGAACGACGCTGGCTGCGCGAGCGACTCACCCTCGGCGAGGTGCAGGGCGAGGCGCGGGTGATGCTGAACGACGACACCGTACGGCTGGAGAACCTCGCCGTGCAGGCCGGCGGGCGCCTGGAACTGCTGGCCAACCTCGCCCTGCGCGACTCCCAGCTTGCCGGTCGCGCCTTCGCCCGCTTCGGGCCGCTGCGGCTGGGCATCGAAATCGATGAGGGCAGGCGTCGCTGGCAGCTGCGCAACGCCCGCGCGTGGTACGCCAGCGGGCAGCCCGCCAGCGAGCTGGCGCTGCCCGAGAGCGAGGCCTGGTTCGAACGGCTCGATGTGCGGTTGGAATGAACCAAGTGGCACGCATGGCTGGAAAGCGGCCGCCGACCTGCTAGACTGGCCACAACGCTTGACGGGGTGCCGGTGGAACCGGCTGAGATCGCCATACGACATGTCTGCTGCAGACGCGTCGTCACGGCGGGGCCCGTTGAACCTGATCCGGCTCGTACCGGCGTAGGAATCAAGCGGTGGCCAGGCACCAGTTCCTCCTGCTTCAGCCCTGCCCCACTCTTCCCCCTTCGCCCCCGCTCCGGATCCGTTCACACCCGGAGGCAAGATGGGCTATCGCTTCACCGACCTGACCCGCGCCTGCCACGACGACTGGCGTGCCTACGTCGAGCACGACTTCGTCCGCGGCCTGGGCACCGGCACCCTGGACGAAGGCGCCTTTCGCCACTACCTGCAGCAGGACTACCTGTTCCTGATCCACTTCGCCCGCGCCTACGCGCTGGCCGCCTACAAGAGCCGCACCCTGGCCGACCTGCGCCAGGCCCATGAGGGGCTCAAGGCCATCGTCGACGTGGAGCTCGGCCTGCACGTGGGCTACTGCCGCGAATGGGGCATCACCGAGGCGCAGCTGGCCGCGCTGCCCGAGGCGCGGGCCACCATGGCCTACACCCGCTACGTGCTCGACACCGGCAACCGCGGCGACCTGCTCGACCTGCACGTGGCGCTGGCCCCCTGCCTGGTGGGCTACGGCGAGATCGCCAACTGGCTGGGCGCCCAGCCGAACACCCTGCGCGGTAACGCCAACCCCTATGACGCCTGGATCGCCATGTACGAGGGCGAGGAGTTCCAGGCCGCCATGCGCGCCGAACTGGCATGGCTCGACGCCCGCCTGGCCGACGTCGCCCCGGCACGCTTCGACGAGCTCGTCGAGGTGTTCCGCGATGCCACCCGGCTCGAGATCGATTTCTGGCAGATGGGGCTCGACCGCAGCCTCTGATTCACCGACAACAACGCACCAAGGATCCCCACCATGAGCAAGACCGCCCACTTCCTCGCCGAGACCGCCAAGGTCGACGAGGCCGCCATCCAGCCGCTGCCCGGCTCGCGCAAGCTCTACGTCGAGGGCTCGCGCCCCGACATCCGCGTGCCCTTCCGCGAGATCTCGCTGTCGCCGACCAAGACCTCCGGCGCCGACGAGGAGAACCCGCCGCTGCTGGTCTACGACACCTCCGGCCCCTACACCGACCCGCAGGCCGAGATCGACCTGCGCCGCGGCCTGCCCGAGCTGCGCCGCGCCTGGATCGAGGAGCGCGGCGATACCGAGTTCCTCGACGGCCCCACCAGCGAGTACGGCAAGCGTCGCGCCAACGACCCGACCCTGGCCCAGCTGCGCTTCGACCTGAGCCGCACGCCGCGCCGCGCCAAACCCGGAAAGAACGTCACTCAGCTGCACTACGCCCGCCAGGGCATCATCACGCCGGAGATGGAGTTCATCGCCATCCGCGAGAACCAGCGCCGCCAGGCGTTGGGTACGGCAGAGGTCGAGCGCATCCTCGGCCATCAGCATGCCGGCCAGAGCTTCGGCGCCCGCCTGCCGGAGGAGATCACCCCGGAGTTCGTACGCGCCGAAGTGGCCGCCGGCCGCGCCATCATTCCCTGCAACATCAACCACCCGGAGTCGGAGCCGATGATCATCGGCCGCAACTTCCTGGTGAAGATCAACGGCAACCTGGGCAATTCGGCGGTCACCTCCTCCATCGAGGAGGAGGTCGACAAGATGACCTGGGGCATCCGCTGGGGTGCGGATACCATCATGGACCTCTCCACCGGCCAGAACATCCACGAGACCCGCGAGTGGATCATCCGCAACTCGCCGGTGCCGATCGGTACGGTGCCGATCTACCAGGCGCTGGAGAAGGTCAACGGCGTGGCCGAGAACCTCACCTGGGAGGTGTTCCGCGACACCCTGATCGAGCAGGCCGAGCAAGGCGTGGACTACTTCACCATCCACGCCGGCGTGCTGCTGCGCTACGTGCCGCTCACCGCCAAGCGCGTCACCGGCATCGTCTCCCGCGGTGGCTCGATCATGGCCAAGTGGTGCCTCTATCACCACCAGGAGAGCTTCCTCTACACCCACTTCGAGGAGATCTGCGAGATCTGCAAGCAGTACGACGTGGCCTTCTCGCTGGGTGACGGCCTGCGCCCCGGCTCCATCGCCGACGCCAACGACGAAGCACAGATGGCCGAGCTCAAGACCCTCGGCGAGCTGACCCGCATCGCCTGGAAGCACGACGTGCAGGTGATGATCGAAGGCCCCGGCCACGTGCCCATGCACCTGGTCAAGGAGAACATGGACAAGCAACTGGAGTACTGCGACGAGGCGCCCTTCTATACCCTCGGTCCGCTGGTCACCGACATCGCCCCGGGCTACGACCACATCACCTCCGGCATCGGCGCGGCGATGATCGGCTGGTTCGGCTGCGCCATGCTGTGCTACGTCACGCCCAAGGAGCACCTCGGCCTGCCCAACAAGGATGACGTCAAGACCGGCATCATCACCTACAAGATCGCCGCCCACGCGGCAGACCTGGCCAAGGGCCACCCGGCCGCCCAGCGCCGCGACAACGCGCTGTCCAAGGCGCGCTTCGAGTTCCGCTGGGAGGACCAGTTCAACCTCGGCCTGGACCCGGACACCGCCCGCGAGTACCACGACGAAACGCTGCCCAAGGACTCCGCCAAGGTGGCCCACTTCTGCTCCATGTGCGGGCCCAAGTTCTGCTCCATGAAGATCACCCAGGAAGTGCGCGACTACGCCGCCGAGCACGGCCTCACCGGCGACGCCGATGCGGTGATGAAAGGCATGGAGGAGCAGGCGGAGAAGTTCCGCAAGCAAGGGGCGGAGCTCTACAAGGAGGTGTAAGTCCTCATCGGTTCCGCCCACGCCGGCCCAAGTGGCCGGCGTGTTTTTTTGCCGCCATAGGCGACATCGGGGAATGCTCGGATGTAGCCTGTAGGAATCTGCAAGGAGAAGTGCGAGGGAGCGAGCCCATGTCACACCTGCACGTCGCGCTAGTGACCGAGCGCCCCGAAGTGAGCCTGATCCCGATACTGCAGCTGCGCCCACAGCGGGTCGTGCTGGTGCCGTGCCAAACATCCCCCCAGGCCGCCGAACGTCTGGCCATCCTGCTGCGTCACGAAATGTGCGGCGAAACGCAGGTGGAGGTATGCCCCAGCCTGGCCACCCAGGACCCGATGCGCTGCGCCATTTATGCCCACGAATTGGCCGAGAGTCTCTATCAGGAGCAATTCGACGAGCCGAACCTCTCGGTGACGCTGGACCTGGGCGGCTGCGGCACCATGACCGCCCTGCTGTTCCAGCAAGCCATGCAGCAGTGCTCGGCCGACTGGCTTTACGTGGACCCCCACGCAGGAGTGCTTTACCGCATGGCCTGCGACAGCGCCGACAGACGGCCCGAGGCCATGGCCATCGAGCCGGTGCTGGATGTCGACCGCTACCTGCAGGCCAACGGGCGCAAGCGGGTACGCGCACTCTCCGACGGTGCCGCCTGGCGCGACGCCTGCCAACTCCGCAAGCCCCTTACGTATTATCTTGCCCATCATGCCGACCGCCTGGCCGGCCTGCTCGGTGAACTGCACGACATGGTGCATGGCAGAGATGGCGTGATGACAGCCGATCCGCGTTCGGGGGCACGGCTGCGGCCTGGGGGCGAGCGTCAGCGGCTGCGGGCGACCCCACACTTTCCCGTCACCGATGCACTGAACGTCCTCAGCGAGGCCCAACTGCTGCAATGGACGAGCGACGACCCGCACAGTGTCGTCATCGATACGCTGGATGGCGCCCTCTACCTGGGCGGCGGCTGGCTTACCGAATATACCTGGCTCAGCACGCAGGAGGCCGGAGTGGCCCACGCCTGCTGCGAGGCCCACATCCTCGACCTGAGCGTTCAGCACAACCACGAGCCCGTGGTGTCGGACTGCCTGGCAGTCGAACGCAACCAGCTCCTGTTCGTCGAATGGCTGATTGCCCGCCCTGGTGCAGAGGCCTGCCTCGAGCAGGGCCTGAAACGGCTGCACGAGATTCTCGATCACTCCGCTGGGCTCTCGGCGACCCGCGTGCTGCTCGCCTGCGGCGAGTTCGACCGGACCAAGCAGCACCTAACCGAACTGCAGCGTCGACAGGGCTTACGGGTCGAGGTCGTGGAAAGCGCCGAGCTGAAGCACCTGCCCGCACTGCTGGCCAAGTGGAAGGAGCATGGCAGGTGGCCCGGCGGCTGAACCCTGCGGCCAGTCATGACGAGAATCGGGTAGGGGCCGGGGTCACCCCCGGCGCCCTCCCACACCACCGTACGTACCGTTCGGTATACGGCGGTTCATGAAGAACGGCTTAGCCCTCTTACCGTATCAAGTACCGAGATCAAGCCCAGTCCATCAAGCCACTTCCTTGGCAGGGCCTGATTCATGTGCGAGGCCCCGGCGTTCCACCAGGCGCCTCGCCCATTCCCCGCTGATTTCCACGCTCGATAGTCGTCCAGCCCCAGTGCCAGAAGCTTGCGGCACCGGGTCCGCGGGCGCTTCCACTGCCGCCAGATCACGCAGCGCAGTCGGCGACGTATCCAACCATCCAGCGTTTCCAGCGGACGCTTCACATCAACAAGGGAGAAGTAGTTGGCCCAGCCCCGCAGGACCGGTGTCAGCTCCTCGGTGACTCGTTGGATGTTGCGCCCCCTGCCGCGCTTGAGGATCTCGCG